>NZ_CP146965.1 GCF_037113525.1 Butyrivibrio fibrisolvens
ATGTTATTAACTATTAGAAAATAGAAGGGAGATCTGAAGGTGATACTATCAATTTCCAATATCAAGGGCGGCGTTGCGAAGACAACGACAGCTGCAACCCTTGCCGCCGGACTTAACAAAAGAGGAAAGTCTGTACTTATGATTGATTCAGATCCGCAGACCAACCTGACAATGTGCTTTCTTTCTGAACCAGAGGAAGGAGCAAAGACTTTATATACCGTCTATTCTGGCGAAGATTCCATTGAAAATGTAAAACAAAGTATCAAGCCCGGACTTGATATTGTTGTTGGAGACTTCAGCCTATGCTCTGCCGATATGGAGTTTTTAGGTAAAGTCGGTGCTCTTAAAATGTTACAGAAAGCATTGAAGGCAATGGAAACAAGCTATGATTTTATCATCATCGATACACCGCCTAATCTTGGTTTCCTTTCCCTTAATGCGTTTATGGTAAGCGATTATATAGTTACGCCAATGGCTGCTGACAGCTTTTCGCTGAAAGCGATAAAGCTTCTGAAGCAGACCGTAGATGATGTTGCAGACGATGGCGGGAAAGATATTCCTGTTGCTGGAATACTCCTCACAAGGTATACCGATAGAACAAACGTCGCAAAGATACTTGAAGACAATGTAAATGCAGCCGCTTCTCTTTTGAATACATCGATATTCAAAAGCAGAATCAGACAGGCAACTGTAGTACAAGAATCACAGCTCGTGAAAATGGATCTGTTTGAGTATGCACCTAAAGCTCCTGTTACTCAGGACTATGAAGCATTCATTGATGAATTACTTGATAGGATAGGGGGCTGATGACATGGCTAATAAGTTTAAAGAGCTGATGCGAGAGAGCGCAGCGACCGAAGCAGAATCGCTTTTCGCTGCAAAGGCGCAAAAGCCCGCAGCGAAAACTCCTGTCAAAAAGGAGTCTGCAAAAAAAGTTCCTGAAGAAGAGAACATTTCTAAAGAAGAGCCAGTAAAGAAAAAGAATCCTGGCGGTAGACCCAAAAATGCAGACAGAGGACTTGCATGTAGAAAGCAATACACTCTTACGCTTGAAGAGGACACCTATCAGACGTTCCTTGAAAAAGCAAGAGAAGAGAAAATTTCCTTTGCAAAGTTCATGGAAAAAGCTGCATATGAGTATATCGAGAACAATAAATAAGAGTTTAATCATAGTTATTTAATAGTATTTTACTATTAAATAACATGTATTTAACCATTAAAGAATAGTGAGGATTCGATAATATGGAAAATAAAATGAGCGAGACTATAAAACTAGTAATGGTAAAAAGAGATATGAACGGCAAGGATATTGCTGATGCCCTTGGATGCTCAACACAAGCAGTATACGCTAATTTTAAAAAGAATGCCTGGAACGAAACCCAGCTACGTAAGATAGCCGAAAAATTGAATTGTGAGTTAGAGATTGGATTCAAATTAAAAGACACAGATGAAAGATTCTGAGGAAAAATAAGATGATAGAAGGACGTATGGGTTATAACGCCGAAAACAAGCGATATGGCTTGCTCGTTTCTGACCTGTGGGAAATTGACGGTTTTCATTGCGGTGATCCTTTGGAATATTACGACTATGATAAGCAGGAATGGATCTCAACTCGCATTGAAATGGCGTGGCCAGAGCAGGAATATTATCTTGTAGATACTAAGCTACAAGGCGAAGCTCTTGAAGGATTAAAAATAAGAGTAGAAAAGTAATCATCGGAGAAGACAATGGCAAAAAAAGAAGTAAAAACAGATTTATGGGTCAGAGATCTTTTAAAGGATGCCGGAATAGAACTTGAACCTCAGGGAAGTTCAGTTAAAGAGCTTAATGACGCTCTTAAAACAGCTTCAAAAAGTGGAACAGGAAATGCAGGATATCCTGAATATATTGGAATAGTCAGGGATTATCTTATAGTTATCGAAGATAAAGCTGACATGAACAATCACGTCAAAATGAATGGTACTGTAATTGATCTGGAAATACCAGCAGTAAGAGATTATGCAATGAACGGAGCTCTATTCTATGCGCAGCATCTTATAAAAAATACATCGTATAGAAAAGTATTGGCTTTTGGTGTCTCCGGTAATGAAAAAAGGCATAGAATAAGCCCAATATATGTAGATGAAACGGAATATTATCGCGAGCTGCCTGACGTAGAATCTTTTATATCTTTCAATGAAAAGAATATAGACGAATACTATACGAAGGAAATTCTTCAAGAACAGACAGACGTAGAAAAAGAAACTGCTGAAATATTAAAAGATGCGGCTGAACTGCATGAAGATCTCCGTAATTATGGAAATCTAAAAGACATAGATAAGCCCCTTGTTGTGTCTGGTATATTACTGGCATTAAATGAAGTAGAACATAAGAACTTTAATATAGACAGTCTTAACGGAGATCAGCAGAAAACAGATGGTCAGAAGATATATGATGCTATAGAATCAAACCTCAAAAGAGCCAAGGTCGCTCCTGATGTAAAGCGTGATAAGATTCTTAGCCAATTTTCTATTATAAAAGACACAACTATACTGAATCAGGTAAATGCTACTCTAGGAAAGACTCCTTTAAAGTATTACACCGAATTTCTGTACGAACGCATATATAAATGTATCAAATATACTCGTTCTGCCGAAGACTATCTCGGACGCTTTTACGGTGAATTTATGAGCTATAGCGGCGGAGATGGGCAAACACTCGGTATAGTCCTTACACCAAAGCATATTACAGAGCTGTTTTGCGAACTTGTAGACATTAAGCCTACTGATATAGTCCTTGATCCATGCTGCGGAACTGCTGGATTCCTTATTGCTGCAATGCACAACATGTTCAATCAGATTATTGATTCAAAAGGTCTAAAGACAAAAGCAGATGTGCAGAATGATCCTGATATAAAGAATATCCGTAAGAACCAGCTTCATGGTTTTGAGTTGCAGCCTTATATGTTTACAATCGCCACAACAAATATGATTCTTCGTGGTGATGGTAAAAGCAACCTTATCAATGCAGACTTTCTTGCTCAAGATACAGATAAGCTCCAACTAAAAGGTGCTACTGTAGGCATGATGAATCCACCTTACTCACAAGGATCCAAAAAAATCCAAATTTATATGAAATATGTTTTACAGAACATTTATTAGATTCCCTTGTGGAAGGGGCACGTTGCGCCGTTATTGTTCCACAGTCATCCATGACTGGAAAATCCAAAGAAGAGCAAGCAGTAAAAACAAACATCCTAAAGCACCACACTTTAGAAGGCGTTATAACGTTAAACAAGGACACATTCTATGGCGTAGGCGTTTTACCTTGTATCGCAATTTTTACTGCTGGTGAACCTCATCCTAAGGATAAAATATGCAAGTTCATAAATTTTGAAGACGATGGTTGGAAAGTATCACCTCATGTTGGACTAATTCAGACAGAGTCAGCAAAAGATAAGAAGCAGCATTTACTTGACGTATGGTTTAATAAAATCGAGTCCAAAACATCTTTTTGTGTAAAATCTACGGTAGAAGCTACAGATGAATGGCTACATAGCTTTTATTATTTCAATGATGAAATACCTACAGATAGTGATTTTGAGAAAACTATTGGCGATTATTTAACCTTTGAATTTTCAATGATTATGCAGGGACGTGATTATTTGTTTGGCGGTGAAGGTGATGAATAATACAGAATCCATTGATTGGAAAGAATTTTTCATATCTGGCGATGATGGTATATTTACCATTGAGGCCACAAAAAGTGGCATTGATAAAAACAAGCTATTATTTGATGGGGAAGATTTTACTCCATATATAACGAGATCCGAACTCTCAAATGGAATAAATATGTTTGTACCATCCCAACAGCTTCCGAAATATGCATTAGATAATGGAAATACTATTACCATAGGGCTTGATACTCAAACTGTTTTTTATCAGCCACATAGCTTTTATACTGGACAAAATATACAAGTATTATCATCTGACCGATTAAACAAAGATATTGCCTTATTTATCTGTTCGATGTTGAAAATTCAGATGAAAAAATTTAATTGGGGCGGTAATGGTGCCACACTTGGCAGATTATATAGAACAAAAATCATGCTTCCAATCAATAAATCAGGTCAACCTGATTATGTCTTCATGGAGAATTATATATCTCGTTTAAGAACCATTCAGTCTTCCAACTATGTTGCGTTTATAAAAAAGCACTTAAAAGAATTAGGAAAAGCCCAAAAGCTATCACCTTTAAGTGAATTAGATTGGAAACCGATCACAATTTCTCGCATTGGTTCAGTTTTAAAAGGACATGATATTTATGATGCGGAAAGAGTAGATGGAAACATGCCTTATATCACTTCAGGCTCTTCAAATAACGGTATTGGTTATTTTATAAGTAACCAAAATGAAACCATTGATTCTAATGTATTATCTGTAAATCGAAACGGGGCAGGTGTTGGTAAGTCATATTATCACAAATATACTGCATTATTTGGAGGGGATTGCCGAAGAATAAAGCTTTTTGATTCTCATTACAAATATGCCCCTTATTTCATATCTACTGAAATAGAGAAGCAACGCAAAAATTTTAGCTACAGTAGAAAACTCGGCACAGGAAGACTAAAAAAATTGCAAATAATGCTTCCCGTGACTTCTGCTGGCAAGCCTGATTATAAATACATGGATCAATATATAAAAAATATAATCATAGAAAAATATAATACATACTTACAATTTCTGTCAAAATAACATTTTTGCAGAATGTTTTTCTTAATAGTGTCAAGATAACTTGATTTATAGTTATTTTGACACTATTATTCTATTATCAGAATAACTATAGTTTTATTGACCGTTTTTTAATAGTAAAATAATGGTATTAAACTATTTATTTACTATTAAAAAACCATTTATTTAATCGTAGAAAATGCCGGAGATTACTTATGGNAAATTATTACAGCTATAAACGTATTTCAACAGATCAGGAACACCAAAATTTTAATAGGCAGATAAAAGCTCTTGAAAAATACGCTTCAGACCATGATATTGAATACCTCATTGATTTTACAGAAGAAAAATCTGCCAGGAATTTTTCTGAACGTCCTCAATTCAAGAAGCTTGATACACTTTTACAATCAGGCGATACCGTAGTTTTCAAGGACTTATCTCGTTTTACGCGTGAAGCGGAAAACGGATACAAAAAATATATGGAATGGCTAGATAGAGGCATAAACATTGTTTTTATTGATAATCCTACAGTCAGCTCCGACTATATCCGGCAGATGATGACAACAGCAGAAAATCAGGATATTGTCACCAAAACAGCTATGGAAGGGATAATAAAGCTACTCCTTATTGTCGAACTAGATAGGGCAGAGCAGCAGAGAAGATATATTTCACAAGCCATCACAGACGGAATTAAAGCCAGCTCCAAAAAGAGCGGAAGAAAGGAAGGAAGTATGGATAAATTTACAGATGAACTCAAAGCCGATATTAACCTATATTTAGGAAATAGAAGCATAACGCAAGTAGAACTTATGAAAAAGCACAATATAAGCCGGAATACATTAAAAAAATACATTAACTTTGTGGATACCGATAACAAAAAGCATTTGTGATCAGCTCGATTACTATTATAAGAAAAAAATCAAAAGAGACCATATAATAACAGAACTCTTTGATCACCAATTAGAAGTTCTATCGGAAGCCACAACAGTCTACAGAAGATAACGTTAATATTGGCAATAATATCCCAGTTTTTTACTCAAACGTTGTGATTGTATAGATATGGAACTTTCTACATCATTAAAGAAGGTAGGCAGAATAACTGCGCCTTGCTTAATGATAATTTTATGCTGAAACTGTAAAAAATTGGACTTAAACTGACGATTACTTTCTTTCAATAAGGACGCTGGCAAAAATGGTCTTCTGGCATTACTCATTTCTCCATATCGATATGCAACAATGTCGAAAGGAACCCCCGGCGTAACTGATAAAACTCGGCTAATTGCCTCAATATACCTGGAATCACGTGAATCTTGATATAAAGAATGACCATGTATCATATTACTACTATTAAGGTCGGATGGGGATGCGTTGGCAATCATAGGTAGCATATAAGCAAAATTAAAAAATTGAATTTCATCTTCTGTATGAAATTTAAATGGCGTGATTATTTTACAGCCATTGTAAAATGGGTTTTGGCGGGCAATTTCATTTAATAGTCTGATAATACATAATACAGTATTATATTCGTAAACATAGTAACCATCTTTGCTTAATTTAAATCCTGCAGACCGTAATGATTCCATATATAAATCATAGCTGTATGTTGAAACAGTATAATTAGATAAATAAGCTGCAGTCCCAATTTTTCTTAAATTGGGATGGTACATTTGAAATTTTCTTATTTTTGAATCCAAAGAAGCTGTTAATTCACTTTGTTCCATTGAGTTTACATTTTTCCAGACAAATAATCGACATTATTCTATATATAAACAATATTTCACGTGTATCGGGTATGAATCAATATCAATAAATGATAAAGTTGAATTATATATAATAACATGGTTTTGCAACCCGGTTCTTCATTATCACAATTAGTTATGGCACTGCACAAAATATTGAACTATTATGATATCATTTAAGAAGAATAAAAATTAATACGCTTAATTTTTTGAATTGTATTGCTTCACAAATAGAAAGAGAGGAAAACAAATTGGCACTCGAACAAATAATCAAATATGAAGGTGATAATACTACATTTGTATGGAAGCATCCATGTGAAGATTTTAATACAGGAAGTCAACTGATCGTTCATGAATCGCAGGAAGCTCTGTTTTTTTTAAATGGACAAGCTTTGGATTTGTTTGGTCCCGGCAGGCACACACTTGAAACGCAAAATATTCCTCTGTTAAGCAAAATTGCAAATATTCCAACTGGTGGCGAAACACCGTTCCATTGTGAAGTCTATTTTATAAATAAGACGGAACAGATGGCTATTAAGTGGGGAACAGACAGTAAAGTACAGTATGTTGAGCCAACTTATCATTTTCCTATATCTATAGGCGCTAATGGAGAGATGACCCTTTCTGTTGCAGATTCAAGGTTGTTAGTTGTTAACCTGGTCGGAACGGAACGAGTACTTGATCAGACAACTATTACCAGATATTTCAGAGCTTTTCTGATGACAAAAGTAAAGACCTATATTGCCCAGACAATAAAGGCAAATGCAATAAACATCTTCGAAATAGATGAAAAACTTGAAGATTTCTCGGCAGAGCTAAAGCAACGACTCGAAAAAGATTTTGCTGATTATGGAGTATCCCTGAATCGCTTCTTTGTAACTGCAATTGTTAAACCTGATGGCGATCCACAATATGAAAAATTCAAGGATCTTCATTTCAGGCAGTACGCAGACATTGCAGAAGCACAGCTGCAGCAAAAGGTCGGCATTATTGAACAGCAGACAAAGGCTCAGCAGATGGTTATAGAGTCTCAGGGAATTGCTCAAAAGCGTGCTACAGAAGGCTATACATACCAACAGGAGAGAGGTTTCGATGTTGCTGAGAAAGTCGCACAGAACGAAGGAAGCGGAAATTTCAGCAGTGCGGGAATAGGTCTTGGAATGATAGCCGGTGTCGGCGGAGCTATCGGTAATACCGTAGGGAATGTATTCAATCAGTCTGTATCAGCCATGAATGATAATATTCCTGCATCTGCAGAAACTCCAAAATTCTGCGATGTATGCGGTTCGGAACTCACTCCCGGAGCGATATTTTGTGATAACTGCGGATCTGCTATCAACACAGTAAATGCTAACGTATGCCCAAACTGCGGTTTTACATTTATAAGACCAGGTAAGTTCTGTCCAAAATGTGGCGTAAAGAGAGGAGAATAATATGCAGAATAAGCGCAATTATTTAATAACGGCGGTAATATTTGTTTTATTCAACCTGATAGCATTCGTGATACCAGGAGATAAAACTACAGTCTTCTGGATTTCATATGTATTTACAGTTTTTTCATTTGGAATATTTCTATTTATCTGGAATAAAACACTTGGTTCAGGGAAACAGTTAAAGAGCAAATTTCTTTCAATCCCGATATTTTATGTATCTTCATGCTACTTCATAGTGCAATTTGTTTCATTCCTTATTTTTAAATTTGCGCTGACAAATATTCCTGTATGGGCAGCCATTTTAGTTAATACACTTCATGCTACTTCATAGTGCAATTTGTTTCATTCCTTATTTTTAAATTTGCGCTGACAAATATTCCTGTATGGGCAGCCATTTTAGTTAATACATTCATCTTAGGAATCTCACTGATTTTTTTGATTGTGGCCGACGGTTCAAAAGAGTATATCGAATCAGTAGATAAAAAAGTCCAGGATAAGATTTTATGGATAAAAGAAGCTCAGACCGACGTTGATATTCTTATATCAGAAGCTACTGACAGCGAAGTAAAAGACGCATTACGCGAGCTATCAAAAGTTATTAGATACAGCGATCCCATGAGCGATAGTTCTTTGGTGGAGCTTGAAAGTCAGATAAGTGAAAAAATCGGATCTCTGGTTATTTTTGATAAAGAAAAAACATTGACGGATATTTCGCAGATTAAGCAGCTCATCGAAGCAAGAAATAAAAAATGTCTTATAAGGAAGTGAGGATTTAACATGGGTGCACTAGTATGTGATATTTGTGGTGGAAAGCTTGTTATCGGCGCAGGAGGGATTGCTACGTGCGAAAGCTGTGGAACGGAATACAGCCCAGAAAGAGTAAAAGAAAAGGCAATGGAAATTCGCGGCACAGTTAGTATTGATAATTCAAATATGATCAATAACTGGATAGCGTTGGCAGATAAAGCATTTGAATCCAACAATTTTCAAGAGGCTTATGATTACTATACAAAAGTTCTCGAAACAGACCCGCAAAATTGGAAAGCTACATTATCTCGAATGGCCGTATCCTTTTATAAAGAAGATGTACCAAATCCGCGATATTTAGATTTTTATAACACAGTTAAAAACACTTATGATTTAATTATTCAATCAGATATGAATCCTGATGACAAAACATCCGCCATCAAATATGTGGTTACTAATGGGTGTCGGATTGGCGAAAGAGCTGCAGGTTACTATTTAGATACTACGGGGTATACCGTCGATTATTTTATAGACAAATGGAAGGAAGTTCATGAAACAACACCGAAAATTTGCATTAAAACCCTTGAAGAAATATTAGATTTACTTGATTCTCTTGACAATACTGAGGATTTTAAAGATTCCATTATAGACATCAAAAAAACAATATGTGCTCTATTACGATGTATGTGCCAAAACTGTATATGTTATGGCATAAATTATAAGGATCATGTTGTTGTTGGATTACTTGCAAGTGAAAAAAAAGAGTATGTTTCAAAATATAATTTTTATCTTGCAGAAATACGTGAGACAGACCCAGAATATGCAAGAAATAAGTATTCGCAAATTGATGCTTGGGATCCACCACAAGAATTCGATAAAAACAGATATGACAAAATGTTGAATTATTGGCAAAAGCATGAAGAAGAAGTAAAACAACAAAGATTAGCAGAAATAGAGAAAAGAAAAAGAGATGAATATTGGGGGGCTCACCCAGAAGAAAAAGCGGATTACGATGAAAAACTCACTACACTTCAAAATGAATTTGATTCCCAGAATATCAAACTGAGCGAAATTGTTAATCAAATAACTGAACTGCAAAGTAAGAGCAGAGAAAATAACCTCTCGGCAATTCAACAGCAACATCAAGGCGTTTTAGAGCAATTAGATTCTATTTCTGCGGAAATTTCATCACTTGGTATTTTTAGGGGAAAACAGAAAAAAGCACTACAGGAAGAATATGATGTGCTTATAAAGAGTCAAGCTGAACTTCATAATCAATTAGTTGATGCGCAAGGCATTGAAGAAGATATACAAATGAAAATGACCGAATTACAAAGTCAAAAAAATCTTTACGAAGATAAAATAACTGAAATCAATAATAAAATAACACAGATACAAAATGCAATAAACAACCCAGATTATTAGACAAGATTAACACTTTAAAACAGCTGAACACAATAGTTGATGTGTTCAGTTCCAAACAGTAAAGAAAGAAGTGCCCTCCGGCGCTTCTTTCTTTACTTATCTCTGTAATGTGATCCACATTGAGCTATTTCGACAGCATCATCATGAATCCGAAATACAATCCTATTCTTTTCATCGATTCTGACGCTCCAAAATCCGGCCAAATTTCCAGATAATGGTTCAGGCTTGCCAGTACAATGAATACCATTACGATCGATATCATCTAAAAGACGGTTGATTTTTTTGAGCGTTTTCTTATCTTGGTTCTGCCAATAACAGTAATCATCCCAGGCTTCATCAGACCATATTTTTCTCATCAGTCTACCTCTATGAGCTCATGTTCAGTACCCTTACCTTCGTGCAGCTGCTGTACTGATCTTTCAAGGCGTTCCATATTGGCAGCACTATAAAATGGATCTGCCTTTACCTCAAAAGGAAGTCTTTGCTCTCTTATAACCGTCTTTACAAACATATTTACCGCAACAGATGCATTCATTCCAACCTGATCGCAGAATGCTTCAAATGTTTTTTTATCTTCACTGTCTACTCTTACACTTAAAGTTGATTGTGCCATAGAGATCATCTCCTTTCTCTTTTTATAATATCGCAAATGTGTGACTATAGCAATACATTGTAATATATTCTATGATTTGATGTGATAAAGCTGGGGAAGGGTTCCAAGGGAAACGGGCGCGGCTGCTTGCAGCCGGGGGCAGCTCGGGGGTTCCCTTGGTCCTGGAACCTGCGGATATCTGAAGGGATAGCGAAAACGTAGATTCAGCAATGGGGACAGGGGTCTGGGGAGATGGTCAGGCTCGGCTCTCCCCAGCCTTTGAGGAAGCTACAGCTGGCAGCTCCCTCAAAAATTTTATTGCGCGATTGCTTCAGTCTGGGCTTCGGTAAACCAAAACGCTTTAGTCTGAAACATTGATTCTTGCGGCTCTTCGTCCTTGTCCTTCGGCTTCTTTGTTGTATGCTTCCATATCATAAAGGTAGCAATCGACTTTTCGCCCCGCTTTACTTGTCTGTTTAATCCTTTCCATCCGGCGTATGTGTGTATCTGTTCCGGCTCTTCAAGTTGTATTTTCTCACCGTCCTCATTTTCTACGGTTATGGTGTGCCCTGTTCCTTTTAAAATGCCCTTTTCCATCAAGTCTATTCTGTTATTAAAAATAATCTGCTCGTTTGTCATGTAACTTTGCTCCTTTCCTGTGGGGAGTTTTTACGGCTCCCCACATCTGCTATTTATCTGTAAAGCCTTAAAACTCTAATACATAGGCTCTGTCTGTCAATCTCTCTTCGGGTGCTACTTCGGAAGCATTGACCTGTGAAACCATATCGGAAAACATTTCAATGTCCATATCATCTGTATACGGAATGATTATCATTTCATGCACAGATGACGGAAGCACAAGAAGCTTTTTTGTGTGGTGCTGTTCCGTAAACTCTGCAAGGTGCTTTCTATCACAGATTGCAGATGCTCCCTTCATCTTCTTCCTATTTGTAATAATGTACATAGGCATTTCAGATTCCATTTCCTCATCATACGGAACGCCCATCAATTCAGACATTACCTTTGCCATAGATTCAATCTGTGTATCTGCAAAGGTGTTTTTTCTTGCCTGCTCCCATGCTTCAGATTCTGATACGGAAGCATTTTCAAGATATGAAGCGGAAACCTTGATAGAATAACCATCTTCGCCCATCTCTCCACCGATATACAGATAGCTTTCAATTCCTTCAAGCTCGGAAGCTCCTTTTATAAGGTCTTCGTTTGATGCCTTCTGTAAACCGATGCGGATATGAGATAAAACAAAATCTCTGTCTGTAAGCTCGGCAATATTAAAAGTAGTGTCCTTGTGTGCTTCGTATGTATCAATGATACGTGAAACCACATCATCAAGGCTCTTGCCTTCTTCCTCTGCTCTTGAAATAAGCTGTTCCGTATAAATCACGGGTGCGATTGCAGAACCTTCTGTTCTGATAATGATTCCTTCAAGAACTACTCCGTTCTTTGTGCTGTCCTGTGCTGTTGCGTTGTAGCCTCTGTTTGTGAGTTCGCTGATTATCATTTCTCTTGTCATCATGGTAAATTCTCCTTTTCATTAAACTGATTGATTGATTTTTTAAGGCTCGCCAAAGCCCAAATTTGCTTTCCAAGATTCTGAAGCTTTTTCTGGAGGGGAGCGTTTCTTTTTCGGAAGCTGTAGTTTCATTGAATTTT
Source organism: Butyrivibrio fibrisolvens (assembly GCF_037113525.1). NCBI lineage: Bacteria > Bacillati > Bacillota > Clostridia > Lachnospirales > Lachnospiraceae > Butyrivibrio > Butyrivibrio fibrisolvens. The sequence continues at coordinate 12,317 of NZ_CP146965.1, forward strand.
TCTCCTTTCTTTGTTTTTATTTGCTTTCCTGAGTTCCTTGCTCATCTATCGGGTTTGCGTGGCACTGTATCTAACTGGCGGAATGAATGAATGCAAGGGAAAAGAGCGGTAATCGGACTGAGCGCAGCGAGGGAGAATTAAGGAGCGACCCTTGCATTCAGAAGGGAGGCAGTTAAAGTGCCCCTTAGCAAACCGATGAGCCAGGAACGGAGCAAATAATAAGAAAAGGGAAATATGAAACTGCGGCTGGAGAAAAAAGGGTCTCCCTTGAGGGAGACGATTGGCAGAGGGTGATTCTGATCATCCTTGTTCGCCGCGTCTTTTGCATCAGCTTCAGATGATGCAGCGGCAGTGGGCGGGAGTTCGGGCGCCGACCAGCTGAGCTGGCAGCCGGCATGGTAGCCCAAAAGCCTTATAAATAACGGATTGCATAAAATAAAAGGAGCGTTTTCATAAAAAATATGATTTAGAACTTGATTTTTATGATTTGCCTGATATAATAAGAATTGGAAAGGAGGACGAGCCCATGAAGAAGACTATCTCTTCAAATCGATTGACTATCGATTTGACCGATGATAACAAGAATATTCTCGAACGTTACAAAAGTATACTGCATAATCCGTTCGGAACAATCGTCAACAACATTATCGGGACTTTCTGTGATGCACCAACTGAAGTAAAAGAAGAGACTCTTAACTTTTACAAAAGGCAGCTAAAATCATTGCATAAGCAGATGGATACAGCTTCACCGTTTGAACTGAACGATATCATGCGTAAGACACAGTATTACACTGATATGGCTACGTACCTTAACGGTGGACAGCGCATCAACCTTGATGAACTTTTCAGCAAGCCGGATATGGTACGTTACGATATCAAAGACGGATATGTTCTTGTGCCGGACAACTGGATAGTTGCCAATCCTGAAGATGCAAAAGACTGCTCATACGCTGGCGTTATCGAATGCAGAAGAAAAGACTTCAATGTTCCGCACTTTCTGTTTTATACAAATCGCAGAAGCAACGAATATGATAAGAAATTTCGCGATTCCATTAACAAAAGATGCTGTAATAAGTGGCCTAAATTCACGGAAATTCTGAGACAGCAAGTAGAGCCTATTGATGACCCTAAGAACCCTGGTCACCAGCTCAATGCAGATGAATGGATGGCAGCACCAAACCTCGGACATTTTGAGCTTTATGTAAAAGACGAGTCTGATTATCCGGCAAACTATGAACCGCCTTTCGGGGCAATGGTAGTACACACAGCAAAGAAAGGAGAATAAGGCTATGTTTGATGTGTTTTCTATTTTTAAAAAGAAGCCTGCTCCTAAGACAGAAAGGAAGCCTTTAAACCTTCCAGAAGTACCCGCTGACAAGATGAATCCGGCGGATATCGTACAGATGTTATCTGAAGGTACACCGATCTGGACTTGGACAAGCATCATGGACAAGTACAATTACACCGCAATGCTCAATATGCAAGGGAATTGTCTTGACGGCTTCGCAATGTTCAGGAAAGAAGAAGATCTTCTTATCAAGTACGTTGGAGTTATAGGCTCAGATAAGAAAATGATAATGAAGATCACAGAAGTGCAGCTCTTCAAAAACTCCAATATAATGGAACTTTTTGAGACAGAATTGAAGGATGCATACAGAGTATATTATGACGATGAGCATCTAACCGAGAACCTTTCATTCTTTTGTTATGACGTAACTTACGATGAAATGAAGAAGTATCTTGAAGGCAACAGAGTAATGTATATCAGTGAAGATCATTTTATGAAAAAGCCTGAAGCTGTAACAGCAGAATCGGAAGAAGAAGCTGAGGTTTAATATGGAAAAATTAAATAAGAAAAAGGCCATAGATGCGTTAACATCTACAGCCAATGATACTAACAGATTGCTCTGTTAATACCTTCTCGCAAATCGTATTATATCATAGAGCATATCTAAGTATCTATCTTATTTAAAATTTCCCAATCCTGAAAAACAAAATATCACTCTCGGCAACATTACCCCCAAGGGTATTTTGCACCCATTTTCAGCCGTTTGGCGGCGGCGAAAATGGGTATAGACCGTATCTCTATGAGACTAACCTGCGGTCAGTAACTACGGGGGCAGAAATGCCCCCGATACTTCATAACATCAGGAGGAAATTTTATGTCAAAGACAAAATCCTTTGCTGAGCAGATTGAAGAATTACAGGCATCCAATGAGAAGGTATCTGAGTACGATAAACTCTTCTCAAAAGCCTGTGAAATCAACTTCGGCTGCAATGCGAAAACTATCAAGAAAATGCTGAATAACAGCGAAGAACCTTGCTCAAATTTTGAGACGAAAATGCGCAGCTTTTTCGGTCTGAAAACAGACAAAGATATTGCGAATTTTATCTCGATTATGTGCACCGAAAACAGCAGAAATTTCTATAGAAACAAGCTGGAAAACGACAAAGAATCGGCTGCAAGGCAGGGATAAAAAGCATATTTTCACGACAGTGAAAATTGCTTTTGAAAGGGGCAGCAAGCCCCTTTGCATTGTAGGCGGTTCGATACCGCCGAAATGCAGCCAGGGTAGAGGAAAGGGCTGTAAAGTTATGAGCCCAAGGGGCGAATAATTTTACAGCTCTTTTCTCGAAGGGAGTGCAACTCCCTTTGGCTCCGTAGGGAATGTAATGAACGACTGAGGTGCAAGTTTATGGACAGCATTGCTGGACAGAAACGTTAGCACCGATGGCGTTCATGAAATGACCGCAGGAGCCACGGAAGATAGTTAGCGTGTTGCGCTGGAAGAAACCCGAAGGGTGTCTTCCAATGAAACCAAATTACCCGTAGGGCAAGGAGCAAAGCGACGCAGGGGGAACTTGCTTCCCCTAATTTGTATAGGGCAAAACGGAAATATTTATGCTGCATTCCTTCATTGGGAGCTGGAAGCGGTGAACAAAGCGAACAGCTGAAAGCGACCTTTGAAGGAATCGTTCAGCCAGGCATTGGAAGTTTGATATGAGCGCAGCGAATATAAAACGACCTTTGCCACAGCTGAACACAGCAGCATAAATATTGTAGTGATGACCTATCTACTTCGGAGGAAAAACTATGGCAGAAATAACGAAATTTTCAGCTTCTGAAGTAGCCTATCATATCAAGCATGATTTAAGGGAAATACCAGACGGAAAAGACTATGGAAATGAATCAATAAATAGATCTCTTTCAGGTAACAATTACAGCTTACTTAAAGGACGATGTCAGACCGCAGAAGAAGCAAATAAATACCGCAAAGAATTAGAAAAAGAAATTCACCAATATAAACGGAAAAATTTGGTTCACGCAGTTGAGGTTGTTGTACAGTGTCCAGCTGACTGTCCTCCTGAGCAAAAAGATGCTTTTTTTAATGTTACATATGAACATATCTGTTCTACATTACCGATGGGTGAAAGGTGTGTTTTTGTAGCTGAAGTACACGTAGATGAAAGAGTCAAAGATCACGAAGGAAAGATCATTCTTGATGAGTATGGGAACCCTCTTTCAAAAGATCATCTCCATGTCATGTATGTACCTGCAGTGCCGGATACAAAACACGATGGATACCAATACAAATTATGTGCTGATCAGTTAACAAAAAGAGCCCGCCTGAAGGAGTTTCATCCAGCACTTCAAAAAGCTTTGGATGACGCCGGAATAAAGGCTACCGTCTATCGCAAAAAAGAAGGTGACGGAAAGACCATCGGTCTATCCGTAAAGCAGCTGAAAGAGATCACTGCAAAGACCGGAATCAAGTTTGAAAAATCTGTAACTGTAGATGAACTTGCAGTGATTCTTAAAACTAATCATGACCTGAAAGTATATGATAAAGCACTGAAAGAGCGATTAAGAGAAAAAGAACATGAAGTATCTTCTCTTAAGACTGCATCATCAGAAAAAGACCACCGGATAGAATCGCTTAAAAATCATGTAAAAGACCGTGACACAGAAATCGAAAATCTTCGGTCAGAAGTAAAGGCTAAAGAAGCAACTATTAATCAAAGCAAAGCTGCTGACATAGAAAGTGAAAACACGAAATCAGAACTTCAGGAGCAGCTTCGTATTAAAGAAGCCGAAAAACAACGGCTTATTGAAAAAGCAAACAACATAATATCTGAAAAGAATCATCAGATACAAACGGTAACTACAGAAAATAAAGACCTTCAGCGGCAGCTTGATTATCTTCAAAAGGAACTCGAAAAGTCCAAGGAACGTATCTATGAACTGGAAGCAAAACAACATGAAAAAGAGCTTGAACACAAAAAGCTTGAACGCGATCAGACCTGGGGCAATAACAGCGGATGGGGAACTACTTCCAGCTGGGGCGATAATACAAAAACTTATTCGGAGGATAAGACATGGTAACACAGAATATAAAATCAGCTGTCACATCAGCTGAAAAGGTTCTTGATGGTATGGAAGATATTGCTTCCTCCGCCACCGGACAAGAGAAATCTCAGGAAGAGATTGAGATACAGAATCTTGAAAGAACTGCGAAGAAAGTCATTAACTCAACACTTAACACTGCTGTAGATATTGAGAAAGCATTCACCAAAGATAGTTCTTGGGGATCTGCTTCAGACTGGAGCAGTAAAGCACATATGGAGGAAATATTATGGTAAAGAAATATGGCCTGTGGTATGCCGTTAAATACTACAAACTGATACAGCTCTTTATTACTGCTATTGTACTATACATTGCACAGCCTTACGTATTCTTACTTCTATGCAATTTAACACAGATAACAGAGCGTTACATGTTTTATAAGCTCTTCTATTACACATCATATCTGATTGTAATAGTCGCATGGTTTCTGATATCGTTTGCTACCCTACGTTCGCAGCGATATAAATATCTAACCAGTGGACGTAGCTATGGTAAAGACAGCGGTAAATATAATCGAACCTATACTGAACTTGTCGAATATTTTTCAGATGCAGATCCTTATAAAATGGATACCGAAGCCCTTCCTAATATTCCTTGGAAACAAGCTGAAGGTATGATACTCGGAAAAGCAAAGAACGGACATCTATTCAATGTAAACTCCGGTAAAGACGGAAAAAATTATTTTATATTCGGTCTCCCGTCTTCCGGTAAAACAGCAGGTCCTATCATCTGCTCCTGCCTTCGATGGGGAATGCACCGTCCTCTCTCGCCGCATAATAAAAAGACCGATGGATCTGTCTTCTGTATCGATCTGAAGAATGATATATGGAAAGCAACGCACAAGTACAGAGCTATTAAACGCTTCACTCTCATGAATCCTGGCAAAAGCTGCCATTTCAACCCTCTTGCCGGAATAGAAAAGCTTTCTATTGATGAGCGCTGCAACTTCATCGAGAATATAGGCTTTAATATTATTCCTGATACCGGAGGCGGTGACGGAAGATACTTCCGTGAAACCGCCGAAGACTTCTGGAATGGCATAGCACTCTATCTCATTGATAAAAGCGAATGCAAGATAAGCTTCCCTGATATCATCAAAGAGATTCTCGCAGGAAACGCAGTTGACTGGGTTAAAAAAGTCGTTGCTGATGGGTCAGAAGAAAGTCAGCGCAGACTTGCCAGTAAATGGGGCGAGAATGAGAAGAATCTATCTGGCGGCTACTCTCTTCTTGCACAGAGCTGCCGTAAATTTGCCAGTGATAAGCTCTTCTATCTCCTTGGCAATGATCCGCAATATGAATATATCTCGGTTCAAACGCTTGAAGATGGTTATGACGTATATGTGCAACTTGATCAGGCAGAAATAGCCAATTATGCGGCTCTTCTCTCAATGATTGTTCAGAGCTTCTTAAATGGTTTCATTAACCGCGAAAACAATCCTAAAGCCGGACGGCTGAAGGATGGCACTCTCCGCCCTATCTGTTTCATGCTTGATGAATTTGCTCAACTCTCTACACTGAAATATGAAAGCATTGCAACAGCCTTCATGACACTCAGAAGCCGTAATATAAGCATCGTATGTGCCCTTCAGAGCCGTAGCTCCATTGCCGAGATGTTCCACTCTGAAAACGCCTGTGCAAGTCTTATAGACTGTGTTACAACCTTCTGTTTCCTCTCGATTCAAGAAGTTGCAACCCGCAAATGGGCTTCAGATCTTATAGGTACACATAAGGTATTAAAGATATCAAATAACCTTAGTGACGGTTCCAATGGTAATAAAAATCAGGGGCGATCTGTCTCGGAAGCCCGTGAACCGATTATATTTCCTGCTGACTTTGGTAATCTGAAAGATGATTCTAAGGGCATAGACGAGCTTATCATCTATAGCCAGGGCAAGTACCTCAGAGCTGATAAACAGTATTATTTCAAATAAGGAGTCTACTATGCACACTACCCTGTTCTACCGCATAAAGGATATCATTACAAAAACAGGAGCTAGCTGGGATCAACTGGCTCCTACTGAAGAATCCGCAATAGAATATGCACACAGATACATTAACCCTGAACCGGAACGAATGATTGATGTCCACCACTACAGCATGGAATATTGCCTTGCTTATAGTGGAGAAACAATAAATGAACGCTTCAGAAAGGATCGACCTATTACTATAGATCATCAGATATCCGACATGGTATCTCAGCATAAAACAACAAGAGACCTTGTACTTTATAGAGGAGTCTGCGAAGCGGTTTATCAGATGATGAAAGACAATGCCTCTGATATCCACGGAACTGACCTTTTAGAAAAATCCTTTCTTCAGACATCTCTCGTCAAAGGTAAAGAAAACCATTCCAAAATACACCTTAGAATCTATGTACCAGCCGGAACAAAGGCCGTATACCTTGGAAACGTCAATAATGAACAATCGTACTATGAAGTGGATCTTCAGCATGGAGCCCACCTTCAGATAATATCAATCGACAAGGAATACATAAACTGTAAGCTGCTTAAAACAGCATAAAGAAAACAGGTAATAGCCAGCGCTCTACTGGTTATATACCTGTTTTTTAATGGTTATTTAATAGTAATTAACTATCAATAATCTATACACTGTACTACCCTCTTGGGTGCCTACAGCCCCCGCCGCGCTCCGCTTGGCATCCCCCTGTCTACCGCCTTCCACTGACAGACCAAAAAACGGTCTGTCAGCTCCAGTTGGTGGGATTCCTCTCCTCTTTCACTTATTCATATTAAAAATCCGTTTTCTTTTTTAAACAGAAACCCTTGACTCAATCAACATACCCGTGATAGACCGGTTGAGGGAGTAGGGAAAACGGATTGTGGGTGCTGCGTAGCAGGCGCCTGAAAGGCGCACTTTCCCCGCGGAGTCGAGGAAAATGCGTCAACCTTCAGGATAGATAGACCGTATATCGGTCGTTAGGGTATCCGGTTCGATCATCTGACTAGATTAGCAAGTCTTGGAGTCGTGACTTCCAAGAACTGGTTCTCCTGCACTTTCTACACGCGGCTCGCTGCCCCACGTGCGCAGCCTTTCGGCTATTCTGTGTAGCATCTGGATTTTCAATACCATTATCTCCCAGCGTTTGCCCACCTTTACCTATCTTAACCAATGTACCGCAAAATGCGGGTTAGGCTTATTGAGGTGTTCGGCACTTTACCCCTGACGTTATCTGCACCGGATGATCTTGGTCGATGCAGAGCCGAATCCATTCTCTGAATGAGCTGGATTAGACTACAGCTTATTATACTGGCTCTTCCCCCAGTAGCGTCTATGCGTGTAGTATGCACGCAATATGATCGCCCTCTTCTATTTACCATAGAAGCCGGTGCAACCGTTATTTCGGCGGTTGCTCTATAGGCAAAAAATAGATACGTAAATGAGTGATTCTCACTTTACGTATCTCTAAACCTATAGGGCAAAACGCCTATATTGGACTCGACAATTCCTATATAGTCTACATCTAGTGGCTTGACTACAAGAAAATTCGACCTTATAATAGAGTATACAAAAAAATAAAGTGAGTTTGAGCTGGTTAGGTTCACTCATTAAATTGATTGAAAAAGTAGTCGCGCCAACGGCTACTTTTTTCTTTGCCATCAATCTAATGTCAATTCTAAAATATTCCACATTTTAAATCAATAGGTTTTTGCAATTATTTCTTGCTTTTTACTAAAAAAATCTTGCAAAAAGACTTTTTTACTTGTATAATACTATTAAATAACTATTTAATAACACGTTATTAAATAGTTATTTAC